>NZ_JAKMTQ010000030.1:0-2863 GCF_025773245.1 Campylobacter sp. CNRCH_2007_0968H
CTTAATGCAAGGATATTTGAATACACAAGATAAAACTTTTAATCAAGTTACAGCTTTAGATAAGGATAAAAAAGCAAATATTCATTTGGTTGGTAATGAGGTACATGCTGATATTGCTACTTTTAAAGATATAGGAAAACTAGCTATTACTGCCAAAGATAAAGGATCTTTATACTTAAATGCTAGTGGGTATTACTATAACCCAACTTCATTTAAAAATTTTAACTATGAAAGAAAAAGCTACAATAATGCGCAAGATCAGCATGGCAAGCCAATTATAATTCATCATAATGAAAATAATTTCATTAATGTAAAATATGTAGGTATAGGTTCTGATGTAGATTGGTGGCATTTTGCTAAAGGGTGGAATGAAAATGAAGATTTTAGAAATATAGCTAGCGAGTATAGACTGACTAATGATATAGATTTTAAAGGTAATCAGGGTAAAGGCAAGGAAGGAAAAGATTGGCAAAACTATGCTAATTATTGTATAGACGGGTATGGTTGCACTAATATGATAGTAGGTTTTAATGGTGATAGTGCTTTTACTAAAACATTTGATGGTCAAGGATATACGCTTAAGAATATTAATATAGATACGACAGGATTTGTAAATAATAAATCTGATATTTATGTAGGTATATTTGGCATAGCAGATGGGGCTAAATTTAAAAATATTAATGTAGATTATATGGGTGGTGGAATTCAAAATAAAGATGTTTATTATATAGGTGGTTTTGTAGGATATATAGACAATGGAAATTTTTCACAAATATCTTTGAAAAATATCAAAAATTTTAACAGCGATAACGGATATATTTATTATGCTGGTGGTTTTGCAGGATATATAAACAATGGAAATTTTTCAAATATATCATTAAGTGAAATAGGAAATTTTTACAATAATAGCCTAAGATACAATTATACTGGTGGTTTTGCAGGATATATAACAGTTGGAACATTTAAAAATATTGATTTAAATGCTATAGAAAATTTAAACAATAAGATTAGTAGGGGCTATTATGATACTTACAATTATACTGGTGGTTTTGCAGGAATGATACGCAACGGAAATTTTTCAAATATATCATTAAGTGAAATAGGAAAATTTTATAATATTCGAAATGATAATGCTATTGTAACATCTTTTGTTGGCGGTTTTGCAGGATCTATAGGCAATGGAAATTTTTCAAATATTTCTTTAAATAATATAGAAAATATTGGTACTGGTGGAAATGTTCATTCTTATGCTGGCGGTTTTGCAGGATCTATAGGCAATGGAAATTTTTCAAATATTTCTTTAAATAATATAGAAAATATTGGTACTGGTGAAAGCACTTTTCTTACTGATGCTGGTGGTTTTGCTGGGAAAATTTACAAAGGAAATTTTTCAAATATTGTTTTGAATGGCATAAGTAATATTATTGGTAATTTTGGACACAATACTGATGCTGGTGGTTTTGTGGGAAGTATCACAGGAAATGATTTAAAATTTAATAATATTTTTTTGTATTTTAATTCTGGAGCAGAAATTGGTTCAAAACGTGCAGCTGGTAAATTTGCTGGATATATAAATAATATAAAAGTTGATGGCATCCACATCTATCACCACGAAAACGATTTAACTAATGCAACTGCGGATCAAGATTATTGGAACGACTTTAATAATGGCTATATTTCAGATAAAATCAATATCCACACTTACAAAGATGAAACACAAGGGTATAGTGACTTTGAAAAAGCTGTGATAGATAGTTTAGCTAAAGAAGGGTTGCATAAAGATAAAAACGGGAAATTAATTTTTACAACGGATTTCGAAATAGAAAAGCCAACCAACCCTACAGATCCTACAGATCCGAGTAATCCTGATGTTATCTTAGATAGCGATGATTTGTATGTTGATGTTGTTGAAGATATATTAGATGATATATTAGATGGTGATTATACTGTTAGTATAGATGATCTTGGAAATATTATCTTTAAAGAATCTAGTCCAGATGGTGATAGAGTTATTACTTTAAAATCCATTTATGAAAGTTTAGAATTTTTAGAAGAGCTTTATAAACAAAAAGGAATGCAAGATAAGCTAAAAGATATTTATGCAAAATATACAAAAGCTTTGGAATTAAATAATTTTCTCTTATCTATCGTGCAAAATGATATAGATAAAGCTAAGGAAAATATCAATAAATTCAATTTTTTACTTAAAGAATACAATACAGTGTTGAGCATATATAATGATTATGTGGAAAAGATAAATAAAGGTCAAATGAGTATTACTGATGATAAATTTGTAACCGCTTTAGCAAAATTAAATTCATATGCTAAAGATTTGATTTCTTATAAAGAGTATGTTGATGGAGTAATTGTTAAATTAAACAATAAATACGATATAGAAAAGAATTATGGTTATACAAATTTTAAATTCACGGATATTTTTGCTTCTTTGAATTTTTCACACAACTTGCAAAATCCTGATGTAGATAATCCAAATAAACCAGAATTACCTGAAACAGATATGGAATTTGAACAAACAGCTTCGCTTAATTTAATAGGTGATAATGCTTTAGATGATGATGATGAGAAAAAAGAGATAGATGAAACCTCTTTAGCTCAAAAAAATAAAACCTGCATAGTTAGCGATAACTATAAAACCATGAATCCATGCATAGTAAGTGGAATGTAGTTATATACACTAGGATTTATCCTAGTGTATATAACGAGTATATTAATGAATACTCGTATTAAATAATATTTTGATTAATCAATAATAAATATTAAAAAATAAAAACTCTTAAAATTTAAAAAATGAATTAAAAGGAAAAAATAAGTATGAAAAAACTTTTACTTAGCACTATAGCAC
>NZ_JAKMTQ010000031.1:0-2812 GCF_025773245.1 Campylobacter sp. CNRCH_2007_0968H
GATCCTCTTGTATCGTTGCCACACCATGATCACAAAACTTCCATTAGCTCTAAAACTATAGGAGTATATGAACAAGGATACAATGAACTAACTTTATCCAACTTAAAAGATAAAGAACAAATCTATCTAAAAGCAGAAAGAGATTATGATGAATTGGTTCAGCACAACTTTACTCAAAGAATTTTAAATGATAAAGATTCTATGGTGGATGGGATTTATAATGAAAGAATTAAAAAAGTTCATACGCAAACCATAGATTTAGCTAAAAATGTCAATGTTGGTGCTGAGTATCTAATAAATGTAGGTTTATCTAAAGACACCATAGTTGGATTATCTAACACTTTAAATGTAGGAGTAGACAACAAGTTAAGAGTAGCTAAAAATTCAAGTGAATATATAGGAGAAAATAAAGACACTGAAATATGCGCAAACAAAAATACCATTATACATAAAGATGAAACTAGAAATGTTAAAGGAAACAAAAAAGAAATTATAGAAGGTTATTACAATATAAATACAAGCAATAAAATACAAGTCTTGAGCGAAAAAGAGATAGATTATAAAAGTAAAGACAATATTCTTTTTACAAGCAATGAGTCCATGGGATTTGAAAGCGATAAAAATACAAGTATGGTGGCTAATAATATCACTACCTATGCAAAAACAACTCATTATCTAAAGGCTGATAGTGAGGCAACTATACAAGTAGGAGAAACATTGATTAATGCTAAACCAGATTGTGTTATCATTAAAGCAGGTGGAGTAGAAGTAGTGATAGATTCTAAGGGTCTTGTTGTTAAAGGTGGAGAAATTAAAGCAGAGTAAATATATAGTATTTTTTTTTGAAAATAAATACTATATTTTAAAAATTTTAGAATGCCAAATATTAGTAATACAATAAATAGTATAAAAAAATATCATTATGATTTTTATAGAAAATTTTATAAACTATTTTTAAAATACCAAGGAATATAAATGAAAAAACCTTTTTATAAACTTAAAAAATTTTATATACCCTGCGGTTTGCTTATAGCTTTGATTATTTTTATAAGCTTAGCTTATCGCCCTTTAGAGCTTATCTTTTGGGATAAGTATTATTATGAAAAAGAAAATCAAATTAGAAAAGAGATATCTAAATTATTCTGGAGCAACGAAGAAGAATTTAAAAAAGTTTTTGTAGAACAAAACTTAAATCAAGAATTAAAACTTAATCAAAAAGAATTATTAAATTATATGCATCATTTTAAAAAAGATTTTAAATTTATGCAAATTTTAGGTTTAGACAATGCTTATTTGGTAGCTCTTAGAAATAAAGTAAGTATATTTGGAAGAAAAAGTGAAACTAATCTTAATTATTTTTATCTTGCTTCTAATAGCACTACCAATTTAAACGAAATGAATAATTTTATAAGCATTATGGATAGATATATCATTTTTATTAACAAAATAGATGCATTGCCTGACACTTATACACTTATGAAAATAGCCTTTAATGCTGATTATTTTCTTTTTAATTTAATCCCATTTGCTTCAAGCCTAGATAAAAACTTTATGTGTTCTATACCTCAAAAAGAACAGTTATTAGAAAATATGATTAATTCTTATAAAAAAATGAATTTATTATATAAAACAAAACTAAAAACCGAAATTCAAGAAATGATACACCCAACAATATATGAAGCAAAAAGATATAATTATTTCATAAATTTTGCTAAAGGAAAATTAAATGCATGCGGAAGATAATTTAAATTTTAAAGATAATTTTTAAATTATATAGGAAAAATAAATGTCTATTTATAAAGAATGTGAAGTTTGTAAAACAAAAATCAATAAATTACAAAATATTTGGAATATATTCTCAGGCAAATTAGAAATAAAATGCAAAAATTGCAAAAGTAAATATGGAGTTTCTAATAAAATTATAGATTGGGTGTATAGTATTTTTTGTGAAAACTTATTACTCTTTCCACCAATTGTATTTTTAAATTTCATATATTTAGGTAGATATTTTTCAAAATATGGATTATTTGAAATGATATGTTATTTATCAATAATCATTCTTTTTAGTAGAAAACTAATAAATATTGTTTTACTTCTTCTTTGTAAATTAAAAAGGCTAGAAAATGAGAGATAAAGGATTAATGGAACATCTTAAGGATATTAAAGATGGTATTGTAGATTGTTATATAGGACCTTATGATTTTGGAGATTTTTTAGCTAGAATTTCAGGTTTTAGAGATTGGCAAGAAAAAAGTGTTATTTTAGATGATTTTCATAAAAGGCAGACACTAGAAGAATTAGACTTTTTAAAAGATATTGTTAAAAATGAAACTTCTAGAAATGTTATACTAGAATATTTAATAAAAGATATCAATGAAAGACCTTTGTATTATTTAGCACTATCAGGAATTTTAACAACAATTAAAAAAATAACCAAAACAAAAAAAACTATTCATAATAAACATAACTTCTTTAGGAGGAAAAGCAACATCCACCACCCACTCTCTCTACCCCTACTACAAAAACATACAAAATTCCTTTGCTCCTTTATGTTCTATAGATAATAAAAATAGTAATTTGTTAAAAGAATTTAATTTTGATAGTTTTTCTTGTAATTTTTACAATAATAATATTTTCAATCAAAGTCTTAAATATTTAGATAATATACAAGATGAAAAAGAATATATCAATGAGTATAAAATATTTTTAGAAAATCTTAATCACTTTAATCAAGAATATAATAATTATAAACTTATGTCTATACAAGTAATCAATAATTTAAAAATAGCCTATATACAAAAACTATCTTTGG
>NZ_JAKMTQ010000032.1:0-2519 GCF_025773245.1 Campylobacter sp. CNRCH_2007_0968H
TAAAACAAGAAAACAATACAAAAGAAAATACAGACACTATAATAAAAAATACAAATTTTAACAATGAAACTTCTTTAAAAATAAAACAAAGCAATACCATTATAGATGATATAAAAGAAGATTTTAAGATTGTATCTAATAATGCTATAATAAATAATACTAACTTTAAAGGTAAAAAAATTGCTTAAAATATCAAAAAGAATTTCTATTATAGTTTTTATTGTATTAGTTTTTATCATAATTGCTAGCAATGCTTATAACTTTATCCAAGAAGCTTTACAATTTAAAGAAGCTAATGAAAATAAAGCAAGAGAAAATCTTAGTGCTTTAATCAAATGGAGTGAAAACGAAGGCAAGGAAGAATTAGAATATGCTAAGAATTTAAGCAAAGAAAACTATAATCAAGAAAAAGTTACACAAATGATTATTAAAAATCTTAAGATGATACAAGCTAGTATTGAAGATATAAGAATTTTAACCTCTTATTATCCTACAGATGAAGATGTTGAGCTTATGAGACAAGCTGGGCATGTTACAACAAATTCAAATACTGATATTATACTTTATCTTTTATATAATGAAGGAAATATCACAAATCAAAAAACTTCTTTTTTATTTGATAAGGAAAGATTTAAAGTTTTTGAAGATTTTTTATTTTTTCTAAATACTCGTTTAGAAGAGGATTTTTTGCAAAAAGATATTCATAAGTTTGATAGCTTTGATGTAGTTGGAATTGGAATGTATATTAACACTCTAATTGGTTATAATTGTGCATTTACTGATATGTATTTGAGTGAATTTTTACAAGATTATATTTGTGATTTAAATACCCCTAAAACTATAACAATTTTAAATGGTATGAGTCAAATTAACATTGCTACTGACAAAGTTTTATTGTTTTTTAATAAAGAATTAAAAATACACACTGATAGTCATTTAAAAATGCAATTAGAAAAAGCGATCTATAATTTTAAGAAACTCAGACTCGATCAAAAACAAACTAATAAACTTAAATCCATACAAACCAAACTAAAAGAATGCAAAAATGAATGAGATAGAACTTAACACTCAAAATAAAACCTTAAACGAAACAAAAAAAGACACAAAAACTATTTTTAGAATATCAAGGAATATAAATGAAAAAACCTTTTTATAAACTTAAAAAATTTTATATACCCTGCGGTTTGCTTATAGCTTTGATTATTTTTATAAGCTTAGCTTATCGCCCTTTAGAGCTTATCTTTTGGGATAAGTATAATCATGAAAAAGAATATCAAAATGCTAAAGATATATACAAACTATTTAAGAGCAACGAAGAAGAATTTAAAAAAGTTTTTGTAGAACAAAACTTAAATCAAGAATTAAAACTTAATCAAAAAGAATTATTAAATTATATGCATAACTTTAAAAAAGATTTTAAATTTATGCAAATTTTAGGTTTAGACAATGCTTATTTGGTAGCTCTTAAAAATAAGGATGTATTATTTGGTTTGCAAATGCAAAATAATCTTAATTATTTTTATTTTATTTCCAATAGCACTGATTTAAAAGAAATTAATAATTATTTAAATGTTGTGGATGAGTTTCTTGTCTTTATGAGTGAAATTGAAAAATTACCATCTAAGTATAATCCAGGTAAAATAATGTTTGAAATTAATTTTATGACTTATAATATCTTGTTTTTTGGTTTTACTTTAGATATAAATCTTATGTGTTCTATACCTCAAAAAGAACAGTTATTAGAAAATATGATTAATTCTTATAAAAAAATGAATTTATTTCATGATGCAGATTTAAAATTTCAAGATCAAGAATTATACGAAACAATATATGTAACAAAAAAACTTAATTATTTCATAAATATTGCTAAAGGAAGATTAAATGCATGCGGAAAATAATTTAAGTCCTGAAGATAGACAAGGTATAGAAAATGCTGTGCTTGCTAAAAAAGATATAATACCGAATTGGATAGCAAATTTTAATAGACAAGATATAGAAGACATACAAGATAAAACTCAATATTTGCGGGATACTGTAGATAGATTAAAAAACACCGTAAATTCCTACTCCAAGCAATATCCTACTTTAGAACCAATAGCAAGAAAAATAAGAATAATAACCAAACCAACAGAAAACACTTTAAAAATTATGGATTATTCTTTAGAATATGTCCTTAATGGCGAAAGGTCGGTAGTTATTAAAGCTATAGCTGAAGGGGTTGAAACTATTGTTTATACAGTTGGTATTTCTGCGACTGCAATTGCAGCTGGAATTGTGAGTTTGGTTGGTATATTATGTCCAGATTCAGCACCTTTGGTAGCATTTGGTGCCTTTGTAATATTCACTCAAGGAGAGGAGCTGAGTTACTATATATCACAAAAAGCTAAAGAAATAATAATAAATTTTTTAAATCCAAAAATACAATATTTTCCACAAACTATCCATCTGGGCAATGGACAATATTATAAAAATGATAAAAATATAGATGAAATATTCAACAATATATACGAAGTCCTTGG
>NZ_JAKMTQ010000033.1:0-2352 GCF_025773245.1 Campylobacter sp. CNRCH_2007_0968H
GTGGGAGATGAATTTACCTTTACCAGATAGGTATGATTTTATATTTATAAGTAGTCATGGCACAGGAGAAAAAGCATTCCAAGAAATGTTAGCACGTTGTGATAATTTAAAAATATTGCAAAAAAACAAATGGTATGATAATGGTAGAGATAGGTATAAAGCTTTTTATAGTGATCTTATTGTTAATGATATCACAAAGCGTTGTATTCCAATTATTGAATGTAATTTTCCGTATTATAAAAGATATTTACACATGTTTAACAAAAAAGTTTCATTAGTATGCTTAACAAGAGATCCAATAAAAATGGTTGCTAGTACATATAATTATAAAATGATAAGGGATAAAAATATATTGCATTTTAGCAATATAAATGAAAATAATGATATTTTTAACAATTTTTTTTACTCTACAACTAATTCTCAATCGATTATTGATTTAACAGATTTAAAAAAAAGGATTGTTCATCAAAGGACCATAACTGATAATATGAGATTTACTTATATTGCAAAAACTCATATCAAAAATTTAAGAAATGTTGAGAGAATATATTATGTAGATTCTTCTGAAATAAATCCATCTAAAGGATATTTAAAACTAAAGCAATTAGGAGAAAATCTTGGATTTGAAGTTCCTATGAATAATGCATTAATTGATGGGGTAAATTTCACACATTTTTTAAGATTTATATTTGATATTGATAAGCCAATTGTATACATACACTATCTAGATCATAACAGTAGTTTAAAAATTTTTATTTATCATATGTATCAAGTCACGCAAAAAAAAGATATTACATATTTATTTAATTTACAACAATATGATAAAGCAATGCACAGTATTTTTATATGTAGTGAAGCAAAAGATTATGATATATTGATAAAAAACAATGAAATTCAAGAGGAAATTTACAACAAATTATCGCTATTTTTTAATAAAATAAATGACTATATAGACTTATTAAGGAAAATATCAATAAATGAAGATGATATTTTAAAAGTATATAGTGAGGATAAGCAGACATATACTGCTTTTAGAGAGTTAATTGAATATGAATTTGAGGATATATTTAAAAAGAAAATTGATATTTTAGAAAAATGGAAATACTACTTAAGATTTATGAAATTATATAGCAAAGGAGATTAAAATGTACAATATTGTGTTAGCCGCTGATAATAATTACATTAAATATGTTGCAGTTGTTTTATCAAGTATTATTAAAAATACAAAAGAAAATGAGAAATTTGCAAGTGAAAAATATATTTTTCACATTTTAACAGACGGTATAAGTTTTACTAATCATCAAAAATTAAAGATACTTATAGATTATTTAACTAGTATATATCCATGCGAATTGAAAATTCATATTATAGACGAAAAGCAATTTCAAGATTTTCCAAAAGCTTGGCATGTAAACCATGCTACATATTATAGATTTGAAATTGCGAATATTTTAGGAGCTGAAGTTTCAAAGTGTTTGTATGTTGATGCGGATATTTTGGCATGTGATGATATTAGAGAGGTTTTTTATATTGATTTGAATGATAAAATTGTAGGAGTTGTGACAGATTCATGTTCGCACTTATGTACAAAATTAAAATCAAAAAAGGGTGGATCTGATATTAATTTTAATCCTTTATATTACTTTAATGCTGGTATTATCATGATTGATTTAAATAAATGGAGACAATATAATATTAAACAAAAATGTATTCAAGCTTTTTTAGATTATGATCATGGTGGCTTAGCTGATCAAAGTTATCTTAATATAGCATTAAAAGACTATACATATAAATTACCTTTAAATTGGAATTTGATAGCACCTGAATATATATTGCTACAAGGATATGAGAGACATTATGTCTGTAAGTGTTTAGATGAAAGTAAAGAATATAATTTAGCTTATACAAGAGATGAATTTAATGATGCACTGAATAGAAAAAAAATAGTTCATTTTTGTGCTGCAAAACCTTGGTGGAATTTATATTATAAAAATACTAGGGTGGAGTTTAATGAGAGAAAATTATGGTGGGATATTGCACTAAATTTGGAAGGTTTTCAAGATGATTTTAGATATTTGAAGTTAAATTTGGAATTAGAATTTATAGATAAAAAATTAAATTCAATAAATAACAATAAAGCTACTCACGCATTAAATGTAATACAAGTTGATTACACAGCAGTATCTCGTGTAAAAAATCAATTATCATATAAAATAGGCCAAGTTGCTTTAATTAGTTCTAAAAATATTCTCGATTTTATATGTATACCTGTATATATTTTTTCTATTATCATTTCTCATCGACAAGATAAAAAAATATATCATAATGCACTTCAAAAGAATCCAAAATTAA
>NZ_JAKMTQ010000034.1:0-1930 GCF_025773245.1 Campylobacter sp. CNRCH_2007_0968H
TAAGAGTTTTTACTCAAAACTTTCCTATCAATCTTCCCATTTGCATTTAAAGTAAATTGTTCTATTTTAACAAATTTTTTAGGTATCATGTAAACAGGGAGTTTGTCTTTTAAAAAGTTTTTAAAATCTAACTCTTCCTTACTTTCATAAAAGCAAATAATTTCTTCTTTAAAAATACAAGCGCAATTTCTTACATTCTCATGAGAATTTATAATACTTTCTATCTCTCCAAGTTCTATGCGATGACCCATATATTTGATTTGATGATCTATTCTTCCATAGCATAAAAGTTCGCCAAATTCATTATAAGCTACCACATCACCTGTTTTATAAAGCAAGTCTAGGTAATTATCATGCAAAGGATTTTGCACAAAAGCTTGCTTTGTTTTTTCTTTATCGTTGTAATAGCCTAAGGAAAGACAAGTTCCTCTTACATAAAGCTCACCTTTAATTCCCACTTGACTTGGAGTAATTAAATTTAAATTCTCATCAAAGACTAAAAGTTGGGTATTTTTACATGCTTTTCCTATAGGCAAAAGCTCATCATCGCTAAATTGTCTATCAATTATATAAAAAGAGCATACATCGGTAATTTCAGTAGGTCCATAAAGATTAGCAAATAAAGTATTAGGAAGGTATTTACGCCAAATGTTGAGTTGTTTATTTGGCATGATTTCACCACAAAAAAGAATTTTGTTTAAATTTTTTAATTTGGTGCTATCTACCGCATTGGTATTAGCAAAATAAATTAGCACTGAAGGTACCCAAAAAATTGTTGTTATTTTTTCTTGTTCTAGATACTCTAAAATTTTATTTGGAAAAGCAAAAAGATGATTAGGCAGTATATGAAGCGTAGCTCCCATTTTAACAGAGCTAAATATATCTAATATGCTATTATCAAAGTAAAATGGCGCTTGATTAGCAAGTATATCTTCATGGCTTAGCTTAAAAGTTTCACATACCCAAAAAGTATAATCAATCACACTTTTATGGCTTATGCTTACTCCTTTTGGAGTTCCTGTGCTTCCGCTTGTAAAAAAGACATAAAGTAAATTAGTATCTATGTGATCGTTTAAAGCTTTTTCTAAAGCATTTTCATTTATAACAAAGCTTTCAAAATCTTCTGTGAAAATGGTATCAAGATTAAAATCTAAATTTAATTTTTTAGAAGTAATTAAAAGCTTTGGTTTCAAAACTTCTATAACTTTTTCTACACGCTCTTTGGGACTTTTTTCATCTAAAAGTGTATAAAAATTTCCACTTTTTGCTACACCAAAAAAAGAAAGCAAACAATCAATTCCTTTAGGAAGTATGATTAATATAGGATCTTGTGTATTTTTAGTAGGAAGTTTAGAAAGAATTTTACTTGCTATTTTTTTACTTAAATCATCAAATTCTTTATAGCTTATACTTCTACCATTAAACTCAACAAAAGCATTTTTACTTCCAAATTTAGCAACACTCTCTTGTAAAAAATCATTGATATGAGTTGTCATTTTATTCCTTTAGCAAACAATAAGGGTTATCCTTTAAAGCTTTTAATGTTTTTTCTAAATAGTTTTTCATGTTGATATTTATTATATGAGCATTGGAAAAATTTAAAATATTAAAATTATCATCATTTTTTAAAATAGCTATTTGTTTATCAACATCTAAATCTGAATTTTCATCCAATTTTCTAACATAGTATTTAATATTTTTTTGGAGTATTTTACCATCTTCATCAATAATTTTTCCACTAAAATTTTTAAAATATCTATATGGAACATGAGCTTTTTCTTCTATGAAATGACTAAAAGTGTACCCAGCTATTTTAGAGCCAAATAAAACTAATTTTCCATTTTCTTTGGCTAAAATTTCATACACACAATTTTCTCCAAAACAACTTGTAGTGTCCTTTAAAAACAATTCTTCTTTAGCTCCTTTAATG
>NZ_JAKMTQ010000035.1:0-1659 GCF_025773245.1 Campylobacter sp. CNRCH_2007_0968H
TAAACCCTCAGTTTCCAAACATTAACTATCAAAGAGCATAATTACATTTGTAAAAGCAAACATTCATAGATAACTCCTTAGTTTTTAAAGATCTAGTTTCAAACTAGATCTTTAAAGATAATTCAATCTATAAATACAACCCTTTAATATATTTTTATCGTTTTTATTTACTTTAAGAATTCTTATATAAAACTATGCTATAATACAAGCCATAGTTTTAATTTTAATAAGGAGAATTCTCATGAAACTAGTTAAACTTAGTTTAGTAGCAGCATTAGCTGCAGGTGCTTTTTCAGCAGCTAACGCTGTTTCACTTGAAGAAGCTATAAAAGATGTTGATGTATCAGGAATGTTCAGATATAGATTTGAATCTGATAGAAGAGATATTGGCAATACAATTGTAGATGGTTACAACAGCTCTAAAGAAAACAAGCATAAATTTAAATCTCAATTAAATTTCAAAGCAGCTTTAGATGATAACTTCAAAGCTTTTGTTCAATTCCAATATAGTACAAGTGAACTTGGTTTTAATAGCCCAAATGCTAAAGCTAAAGCTGAAACTGATACTGATAGTACTTTTGCAGTTCAACAAGCTTACTTAGAATATACTAATGAAGCTTACGCTACAAATGTAATCTTTGGTAAAATGGAAGTTGGTTCTATTTGGACTGATGATGCAGTAGGAACAGGAGCTAAAATTCTTAATAATTCTATCGAAGGTTTAACTTTTGCTGGTTATTGGTTTGATAGCTTCAATGTTACAAGCGATGGAGATTTTACAGATTTAGGTATTGCTGATACTTCTTTATATGGTGCTGCTGTATTAGGTGATTTTGATCCATTTGCTTTCCAAGTATGGGCTGCTTATTCAAACAATTGGGCATTTTTATATGCAGTAGATGCTAGCTATAAATTTGCATTCAACGATGCTAACTTCAAAATCCAAGCTCAATACTTAGGAAATAGCTTGGATAGTGATAAAGAAAAATTAGGTCTAGATAATAGCAATTTCTACGCTGCTCAATTACAAGGACAAATTTCTGCTTTTGATTTCCAAGCAGGTATCGTTGGTTATGGTGAAAAAGACAAAGCTAGCTTAGTAGTTTTAGAAGATAAAGGTAGAGTAATCGCTCCAGGTGAGCAAATTTTCTATTCTGAAGGTAGTGATTTAAGAGGTAGTACAGGTGAAAACTTCTTCTATTTTGCAGGTTTAGGTTATACTTTTGCTGAAACTGTTAGAGTAGGATTTGATTATATCGGTGGTAAATCTGAACAAGTTGGCCATGATATAGATAAAAATGAATATATTGCAAGAGTATCTTATGCATATAGTCCAAAACTTACATTTAGCGGCTTCTATTCTTACTTAACTGAAGATTATAACACCAATGGTGTTCATGATAGCGATGATCAATTCATCAGACTTGAAGCTCTATACAAATTCTAATTATAAAAGCTAAGCCAAAAGGCTTAGCTTACTATATCTAAAATTATCTCTTCTTTTAATCCTTGTATTTTAATTTCTTTTATTTTTAAATCATTAGGTAGATTTTCAAGCAAAGCTTCTTTATTATGTATATTTTTACTTGCCAATACTCTTAGCATTTTACCCCTATAAGCTTTAGCAAAATGACTTAAAGTTTTGGAATTTTTTAAAAA
>NZ_JAKMTQ010000036.1:0-1580 GCF_025773245.1 Campylobacter sp. CNRCH_2007_0968H
CTCTCCATTATCATAAGCTCTTACTCCATAAGCTCCACCTAAAGATGAACTTTCAGAAGAATCTAATTCAAAATTCCCTAATACCTTTTGATAGTTTATATTTAAAGTATGCGTAATGTATTCATTAATACTATAATAATTATTCAAACTAGCATTGAGTTTTCTAAACCAACCAAAGCCTTTACTTTCATTTTTAAAATAATTATCTTCTATAAAAAGTCCATCATCATTAACCTTACCTATACTTATCTTAGCACTATAACTTAAGGTATTATTCTCAAAGCCTCTAAATAAACCTTCTAAACCTACACTACCCACATTAGAATTTTTATTTGCTATATATGAAAATGGTGTATAAGCGAAAGCTTTATCATTTAAAGTTTTATGATAAATACTTGAAGTAAAGTATAAAGATGAATTAGTATTAATCCATACAGGATAAGAAAAGTCTATACCTATACTTTTTGAAATTCCACTAAAGCCAACTTCTTGATAATCTCCACCTAAAGAATAATTTCCTTTTGATACACTTGGAGTAATTTTTAAATTTCCTAAAAAGAAAGTATAACTAGCCCCATAGTTGATTTGTTTTTCATTGCTTGATTGTAAGTAAAAATTATAATAATCTCCCATATTAAGTATAGAATTAAATCCCATACTGATACCAGCTCTAATATCCCCTGCACTTTTAATACCATAATTATCAGCATATAATAATACATTAGCCTTAGTATCAGGAACTACTTCTATAACTATATCAGTTTCTCCTACATTCTCTCCTGCTTGTAAGCCTGCTAGGGTTTGAATGCCATACATTTCATTGACTTTATACACACTATCTTCTATTAATTTAGTAGAGATGATTTTACCTTTGATTCTTTCATTAAGCTTACTTTCAATAAAATAATCTTTTATAGTAGTTTTATTCTTTATTATATACTTACCTAATGTTCCCAAAGCTATGTTTATTTGCACACTATCTTCAAATTCTTGTTGGGGCACATAAGCTGTTGCAGCAGGATAGCCATTAACTTGGAAATAATAAGCAATAATATTAGATATATCTTGTAAATCTTGCAAGCTAAATTTTCTAGTGCTAAACTCACTAATGAGTATTTGTAAATCTTCTTCTTTAATACCTAGCTTTTCAAAGCTAGTGTTTTCATTAGTGATAACAAATTTGTATTTGGTTATTACTTGTTTAGTGGTGGTAGTATTAGTTTGATTACTTGAGTTAGTAGAGTTGTTATTAGAATTATTGTTTGTTTGATTATTTGGGTTACTTGTATTATTGTTGGTATTGGTTTGATTGTTTAATTTGGTAGTGTTGTTATTAGTTTGATTGTTAGCTTCCTCATTAGTTTTATCTTCTTGATTAAATTTTTCTTTTAAGGCTTTCTTTTTTTCTTCAAAGTCTTTTTTAGCTTCTTGAGCTTTTTTATAATCATCTTTGGTTTTTAGATTTTCTTTGATAGCTTTGTTTTGAGGGAGGTTTCTATCAGGGGATAGTTCTATAACCTTTTCTATATCATTTTTAGCTATGGTAATACTTCCATTATTAGCATAGACTAAAGAGCTAA
>NZ_JAKMTQ010000037.1:0-1570 GCF_025773245.1 Campylobacter sp. CNRCH_2007_0968H
GGATTGATTAGTTTTTGAAAAAAATCATTTGGATGATCAATACATTGACCATTAGGTGTTATAGAATTACTAGGGCATACAACAGGAGGTTTAATTTTATCTCCGATTTTATTAAGCAAATCTTGAGTATTTATTAGCAGTTTTTTTGCTAATTCTTTAATGTTTTCAGAAAAATAGTAAGATATAACACTTCCTCCAGCAAAAATAATTATACCAAAAATAATTTTTCCTCTAAACAAGATAAGTGCTATTTCTTTAGAAATATCTAAGCCTTTTTTTAAAACAAAATCTTGTATAACTTCTTCTCCTAGTTTTACTAAAACTTTAGTTATATCGCCATTGTTAATATACTCTAAGGTATATTCAGTAATTTTTAGTTTGTTATCCACTTTATCTGTAATAACTTGAACTTTTTGAATATAAGGTTGTAGGGTTTCTTTAGTGGGAGAGTTGGGGGAAAGGTTGAATATATTGCCTAAAAAATGAGAGGTATTGCTTATTTCTCCGGTTGCATCTCTACTATTCTCTACAATTTCTTGTCCTTCTCTTAGGGCTTCTTTTATACTTTCTTTAATGTTAATAGTGGTATTGTTTTCATTATGAACACTAATATTATTTTCATTTGCATTCATCTAAGGCCTTTTGGATTTTGTTTAAATAATTACCTATAAAGATTATTATTGCTTTATGATTACTTTTCCACTTTTTATTTATTTCTTCATTAGAAAATTCTAGTGTATCTAATTTTTTAAGTGTATTATAACTTTCTTTCACTTGTTTGAATATTGTCAATTTGTCTTTAAAAGAACATAATTGGGTGTTGTAAAGTAAAAACATTCCTTGAATTGATACTTTTGAGTAAAGAGCCATAGCTTTATACCAAGCTCCCTTATCCAAATAGCCTATGCTATCTAAATAATCATAAAATTCTTCATAGTGCTTTATAAATTTAAGTTTTTCTTTAAAAATTTGTTTTTCTAAATCTTTAGTAGAGGCTCTTAAGTTTAGGTATTTTTGTTTTTCATTTGAGTTTAAATCGCTTATGAAATTAAGATAATTAAAATAGGTTTGCTCTCTACCATGTAGAAAGATAAAAATATCAATGTTGCTTTGAATAAAATTTTGGCAATACCTATCCTCAAATCCAAATAATTTAGCCACCTTAAAATCAAAAATAGCCTTTTGCATTTTTGTATTTAAATCTTTAAAGTCTTCTAGTTTAGGCTGATAATCATCTACAATTTTAATCATATCTTTAGGACTTGGATTTAAAGTCATTTTTTCAAAATTTTTAAAATTTAATTGAGCCTTAGGATGATGATATATTCCCCAATAAATCGTATATAAAGGAGAATAAAGTAATTTTGCAAGCACGGCAAGTATTATGATTAATATAATACAGGGTATATAAAATCTTTTAAGTTTATAAAAAGGTTTTTTCATTTATATTCCTTGATATTCTAAAAATAGTTTTTTATATATTTTTTGTAAAAATTACAATGAAAGTTTTTTAATATTTTAAGCAATTTTTTTACCTTTAAGGTTAGTATTGTTTATTATAGCATTGTTG
>NZ_JAKMTQ010000038.1:0-1568 GCF_025773245.1 Campylobacter sp. CNRCH_2007_0968H
ACCTTATTCCCTATAAGTAATACATTATTAGCATTAATATTACCCATATTAACTACATTGCCTGCTTTTTGTGGTTTAAACACCGGTGAAAAAGTTAATCCATCATCAAATTTTTGCATCTTTGCAAACTTTTGTATATCCTCATCACCCATCGACGAAGTCGAAGCCACAAAGCGATTAGCATTGATAGTTCCTGTTTTAGTAATGATTACTCCATTAGGATTGATTAAAAAGACATTATTACCTTTTGCATTTAATACACCTTCTATGGTAGATTTACTTGTTCCATGAGCAATGTTTAGGTAGTTTTTATTGTTTCCATTAAAATTTACACTTTCACCTTTACCTATGCTAAAGCCACCACCCCATTGTATGACTGAATTTGTTCCATGTCCATTAATATTTAAGGTATTGTCATTTGGTTTGTTTATAGTTCCACTAGTCCCGTGAGTAAATTTACCTCCACTAGGTAAAGCCATTAGTGGAGAAAATAGCATTGATACAGTTATACCTGAGAGTATGATGTGATTTGATAGTTTATGTGTTTTCATAATTAATCCTTTTGGTGCATTGTTTTAATTTAAATTCACTACTATGCTTTTTGCATCTTTACTTACACTTAGAGTGTATTTAGCTTTTTGAACTTTTGCTTTAATATTTTTATGTAAGCTTTGATTATTTTTAGTGATAGTTTCTAATAAGCTTTGTAAGTCTTTTTGATTTAAGTGTTTATTATTTGCATCTACAAAGCCTTTTTCACTTTGCATTAAAATAAAGCTTTTATTTTTTACATTATTGTTTGTATATACATTAATAGAACTATCTTTAGAAAGATGAATAGCTTCTTTAGCATTTAAATAAGCCTTAGTATCATCTTTTAAGATAAAGCTATAATGATCAAAGTTATTAATAGTATTTGCTTTTATATTTGTATTTAATACTAAATGATTATTAGTACCATTTTTATGTGTTAGAACTTTTGATACAAAGTTATTATCTTTTTTAGTTTGTAAAAAACTTCCTGCTAATACATCTATATTGGTATTGTTAAAAATATTAGTATTACCACTTAGATATAAGGTATTATTATAGCTTTTATCATTTTCACTATATACTCCAGAAGCGCTTATAAATATAGCTTTGTTGTTTTTATACTCATCTATATTTAAATTATTTATATGAGTATAATTATCATGAGTATTCTTAGCTATACCTGCACTAATTATTATTTCCCCTTCTCTTTTATCAGAAGCTGTACCTAGGGCTAAATTATCAAAGATAAAAGTATTATTAGCACTTTCATTTTTTGCATTAATAATATATACATTAGAACTAGCTGCACTTGAATAATCTTTAATATTTAAAGTATTATCATTAGCATTTTCATTAGCTCTTAAAATGATTTTAGAACCTTTATCTATATTAGAAGCATTGGATAAAGATTGCACCATATTATATTTTATAGTGTTTTTTTCTAAATTATCAGCTTCTATAATAGCAGTGAGGTTTCTACCTGATTTTACATTATCTAAAACTATACTATTAGCATTAGCACTACTAGCATAATA
>NZ_JAKMTQ010000039.1:0-1540 GCF_025773245.1 Campylobacter sp. CNRCH_2007_0968H
ATTCACCCCATTATACAAACTCCCACTAATAAAAGGCTTGTCTATATCATCATCTAAAAATGAAATAATAACTTCATCTCCTATTCTAGGTGTATGGTAAAAACCTGAATGATTGCTTGCTACATTACTAGCTACTCTTAAGAATGGACTATGGTGATACATGTTTGTTTTATTATCTAATTCTTCTTGATTAGCATAAAGATTAATCCTTACTTTTACTCTTCCATATTCATCTGTATATATGGTATTTCTTTGATTTTCTATATTAGAATCTTCTCCTATAACTATACCCATGGTATTAATTGGAGGTTTTGGTTTGGATTTAAAACTAGGTGTAAAGGTTAAAAAAGATGGGGTAAGGGTTAAATTATTTGTATAAGATTTGCTTAGATTTAAGTCTTTAATATTTAAATTATCATTGGTATTGATAGTATTAGCTAAAATAGCATCATCAATTAAAATTTGTTCTTTTGCTATAATGGTATATTCTTTGGTGGTTTCTTCTTGAATATTAATTTTAATACTTTCATTTAAACTAAGATGATAAATATTGCTTTTTGCTTTTAGTATATTATTAAGCATAGTGTTTCTTTTTTCTTTTAGGGTAGGGGATTGTTTTAAATTAATATTTTGTGTAAAGGAATACTCACTTTCATAAGAATGCTCATTATAATGTGTATTGGCATTTTGTGCTTTAGTGCTTAAGGAATATAAACTTAAAGGTTGTTTGGAATTATTACTAGAATGAGTAAAAGCATTAGTTTGTATTTGTTTTTCTTTATTTAGTGCGTAAATACAAGTTTCATTAAGATGGTTGTTGATATTAGGATTAAAAACTATATCTTTTATTTTGCCTTTATGAGTATAAAAATCATAAAAATAAATATTATCTTTATCTTCATAAAAATAAATACCATGATTGTGTGCTAATCTTGTGATAAATTCTAAATCACTTTCATTGTATTGAGAAATCAATTCTTTAGTTTCATATATATGATGAATATTAGAAAAATCAATGTTTTTATTTAGCTTGGTGTTATAATAGGCTAAGGTTTGTTTAATTACTTCTATTATGTTTGTATGAGTATAAATACGATTTGCTTTATTAAAATCAAGTCTTATTAAAGGAGAATGCAAGTTAAACTTAAAAAAATGTTTATGGTTTAATTGTTTAAAATTTTCTTTTACAATATTGCTAGCACTGCCTTGATTAACACCTAAATAGTCAACATAAGATATTATTCCCCGATAAATCATATCAATATTAGTTGAAAAGTCTATCTTTTTGTTTTCATAAGGATTTTTAATTATAAGTGAAGCTTCTTTATCAATAAGCATATTAGGATTAAATTCAATATTATCATCACTAAAAATATCATTATTGATATTTTCATAAAAACCTTCACATTCACATAAAAAGATCTGATCCAAGCTTTCTTTTATAATGGCTTTTGTGATTTTAAAATCAAGTTTGTTAATTTTTAAATTAAGATAAGAGTTGTTTGTATTCATTAAAAAAACCTTTGTTGGTATTGGGATT